>NZ_JBEZKI010000001.1:530718-547763 GCF_040651615.1 Streptomyces sp. NPDC048417
GGGTGCGGGCCTCGGCGTTATATGCGGTCCTGACGGGATTTGCTGCATCCGATCGCGGCTGCGCCGCGGGCGCGGCCCCCGTCCTGGCGGGGGGATGCGCGAGAGGCCCGCATCCCCTAGGGGGTGCGGGCCTCGGCGTTATATGCGGTCCTGACGGGATTTGAACCCGCGGCCTCCACCTTGACAGGGTGGCGAGCACTCCAAACTGCTCCACAGGACCAGGTTTTGCGGCACTTTGTCTGCGCTGTGCTGCGAGAAGGACTGTACAGGAGGGGGAGGGCCCTGGTCGAACTCACGCAGCGTGCCCGGTCGGTTACGGAAGTGCCGAGTCGATCGCCTTCACGATCCGCTTGTCGGAGATCGGATACGCCGTGCCCAGCGCGTGCGCGAAGTAGCTGACCCTGAGCTCCTCCAGCATCCAGCGGATGTCCAGCACCTGCTGCGGCACCGGCCGTCCCTTGGGCAGCTGCTCCAGGAGCCAGGCGTACTCGTCCTGCATCTCGTGGACCTTCTCCATCCGGGTGGTGTCCCGCTGGACGTTGGTCGGCATCTGCTGGAGGCGCCGGTCGGCGGCCACCAGATAGCGCATGAGGTCGGGAAGCCGTCGTATACCGGCCCACGTCACGAAGCCCGGCTTGACCAGGGCGTCCAGCTGCTTGCGGACGTCTGTCAGGTTTGCCAGCAGCGCAGGGCTCCGTACGGCCTTCAGACGGCGCTCACAGGCCTGCCAGGCGGCCAGCACCTGCTGCACCTGCCCGACCGTACGGACCGTCGTGTCGACGATCTCCGCGCGCACCTTGTCGTACAGCTTCCGGTACGACTCCTCGTCCCATGCCGGCCCCCCGAAGTCGCCGATCAGCTTGTCCGCCGCCGCCATCGCACAGTCGTCGAACAGGGCCTGGATCGTGCCGTGCGGGTTGGCGGACAGCGCCAGCTTCTGCGCGTTGGTGAGCTTGTCCGAGGCGAACTTCGCGGGGTTGACCGGGATGTTGCGGAGGATCAGCCTGCGCGTGCCCTTCCACATCGCCTCGGCCTGCTCCTCCTCGGTGTCGAAGAGGCGGACCGAGACCGTGTCACCGTCGTCGACGAGCGCCGGGTACGCCTTCACCGGCTGGCCGGCCCGCCGGGTCTCGAAGACGCGCGTGAGCGCGCCGATCGTCCAGTCCGTGAGCCCCTTGCGCTCCAGTGACTCGCCGCCCTCGCGCTCCGCGGTGGCCGCGGCTGCCTGTGAGATGGCCTGACGGGCCTTCGGCTTCAGCCGGAGCTTCAGCGCCTCCAGGTCCTTGTCCTCGGCCAGCTTCCGGCGCCGTTCGTCGACGATCCGGAAGGTGATCTTCAGATGGTCCGGGACCTTCGCCCAGTCGAAGTCCTCGGCCTCGAAGGGCACCCCGACCATCCGCTTCAGCTCGCGGGCCATGGTCGTGGTCAGGGATTCCTGTACAGGGACCGCCGTGTCCAGGAAGCGCTTGGCGAAGTTCGGTGCCGGGACGTAGTTGCGGCGGATCGGCTTGGGCAGGGACCGGATCAGCTCCGTGACGACCTCTTCCCTGAGGCCCGGGATCTGCCAGTCGAAGCCCTCGTCCCTGACCTGGTTGAGGACCTGGAGCGGGATGTGCAGGGTCACACCGTCGGCGTCCGCACCCGGCTCGAACTGGTACGTCACCCGGAACTTGAGCTGCCCCTGCCGCCAGGAATCCGGATAGTCGGTTTTGGTGACCGCCTCCGCCGACTCCCGGATGAGCATCTCGCGTTCGAAGTCGAGGAACTCCGGCTGCTCGTGCCGCTTGTGCTTCCACCAGGAGTCGAAGTGGGCGCCGGAGACGACGTGTTCGGGCACCCGCCGGTCGTAGAAGTCGAAGAGCGTGTCGTCGTCCACGACGATGTCCCGGCGCCGGGCCCGGTGCTCCAGCTCCTCGACCTCGCTGAGGAGTCTTCGGTTGTCGGCGAAGAACTTGTGGTGGGTCCGCCAGTCGCCCTCGACCAGTGCGTTGCGAATGAAGAGCTCGCGGCTGGTCTCCGGGTCGATCCGGCCGTAGTTGACCTTCCGCTGGGCGACGATCGGCACGCCGTACAGCGTGACCTTCTCGAACGCCAGCACGGCCGCCTGGTCCTTCTCCCAGTGCGGTTCGCTGTACGTCCGCTTCAGGAGATGCTCGGCGAGCGGTTCGACCCACTCCGGCTCGATCTTGGCGTTGACCCGGGCCCACAGGCGCGAGGTCTCCACCAGCTCGGCCGACATCACAAACCGGGGAGTCTTTTTGAAGAGCGCCGAGCCGGGGAAGATCGCGAACTTGGCGCTGCGGGCGCCGAGGTACTCGTTCTTCGCGCCGTCCTTCACGTCCTTCATGCCGATGTGGGACAGCAGACCGGCGAGCAGCGAGACATGGACGCGGTCGCCGGGGGCGTCCTCCTCGTTGAGGTGGATGCCCATCTGCTTGGCGACCGTGCGCAGCTGGGTGTAGATGTCCTGCCACTCCCGGATGCGCAGGAAGTTCAGGAACTCCTGCTTGCACATGCGCCGGAAGGAGGACGATCCGCGTTCGCGCTGCTGCTCGCGGACGTACTTCCACAGGTTGAGGAAGGCGAGGAAGTCGCTGGTCTCGTCGCGGAAGCGGGCGTGCTGCTGGTCGGCCTGGGTCTGCTTGTCGGACGGGCGTTCGCGCGGGTCCTGGATGGAGAGCGCGGCGGCGATGACCATGACCTCGCGGACACAGCCGTTCTTGTCGGCCTCCAGGACCATGCGCGCGAGGCGCGGGTCGACCGGCAGCTGGGCGAGCTTGCGGCCGGTGTCGGTGAGCCGCTTGCGGGTGTCCTTCTCGGCCGGGTCGATCGCGCCCAGCTCCTGGAGCAGCTGCACGCCGTCGCGGATGTTGCGGTGGTCCGGCGGGTCGATGAAGGGGAACTTCTCGATCTCGCCGAGGCCGGCCGCGGTCATCTGCAGGATGACGGAGGCGAGGTTGGTCCGGAGGATCTCGGCGTCGGTGAACTCCGGGCGGGCGAGGAAGTCGTCCTCGTCGTACAGCCGGATGCAGACACCGTCGCTGGTACGGCCGCAGCGGCCCTTGCGCTGGTTGGCGCTGGCCTGGCTGATCGGCTCGATGGGCAGTCGCTGCACCTTGGTGCGGTGGCTGTAGCGGGAGATCCGGGCGAAGCCGGGGTCGATGACGTACTTGATGCCCGGGACGGTCAGCGAGGTCTCGGCGACGTTGGTCGCCAGAACGATCCTGCGGCCCGTGTGCGGCTGGAAGACGCGATGCTGCTCGGCGTGCGAGAGCCGGGCGTAGAGCGGCAGGACCTCGGTGCGCTGCCAATCAGCGCCTCCGGCGCGGGGGTAGTTCTTCTTCTCCAGCGCGTCCGCGGTGTCCCGGATCTCGCGTTCTCCCGAGAGGAAGACGAGGATGTCGCCCTTGCCCTCGGCCTGGAGCTCCTCGACCGCGTCGCAGATGGCGGTGATCTGGTCGCGGTCGGCGTCCTCGGCGTCCTCTTCGAGGAGGGGCCGGTAACGCACCTCCACGGGGTACGTCCGGCCGCTGACCTCGACGATCGGGGCGTCTCCGAAGTGCCGGGAGAACCGCTCGGGGTCGATCGTCGCGGAGGTGATGACCACCTTCAGGTCCGGCCGCTTGGGCAGCAGCTGCGCCAGGTAGCCGAGCAGGAAGTCGATGTTGAGGGACCGCTCGTGGGCCTCGTCGATGATGATCGTGTCGTAGGCGCGCAGCTCGCGGTCGGTCTGGATCTCGGCGAGCAGGATGCCGTCCGTCATCAGCTTGACGAAGGTGGCGTCCGGGTTCACCTGGTCGGTGAAGCGGACCTTCCAGCCGACGGCCTCACCGAGGGGCGTGCGCAGCTCCTCGGCGACCCGCTCGGCGACGGTGCGGGCGGCGATCCGGCGGGGCTGGGTGTGCCCGATCATTCCCCGGACACCCCGCCCGAGCTCCAGACAGATCTTCGGGATCTGCGTGGTCTTGCCGGACCCGGTCTCACCGGCGACGATCACGACCTGGTGATCGCGTATCGCCTCCGCGATCTCGTCCTTCTTCTGACTGACGGGCAGCTGCTCGGGGTACGAGACGGCGGGCACGACGGCACGTCGGCCGGCCATCCGTTCCTCGGCCCTGGCCACCTCGGCCTCGATCTCCGCGAGGACGGCGGCCCGGGCCTCCGGTTTACGGATCTTGCGTGCGCCTTCCAGCCTGCGCCCGAGCCGGTGCGCGTCGCGCAGCGAAAGCTCGGTCAGGCGGGGGGAGAGAGCGCCGAGGGCGGGGGCGGGATGCGTAGACATACGCGGTCCAGGATCTCACCTCGGGGAAATTCATGGCGAACGCTTTTGCCTCCGGCGGTTCGGCCGGGGTTGGCCTACCGGCTCCACCGTCCCCGCCGGGCGGCCGGGGCGGCCGCGGAGGCGGCCCGAGCGGGGTCGTCGCCGGGGTCGCGGCCGGGGTGCAGGGGCCCGCGGTCGGGGTGGAGGCCGGTGGTTCGGACCGGCCGTGGCCCCGGCTACTGGGTGCGCTGGGCGGGGGCGGTGGTGGCAGCTGGTGCGGTGGTGGCAGCGGTGGTGGGGGCCGCGGTGGCGGGAGCGGCCGGAGGTGGTGGGGCGGTGGGGGTGGTGGAGGCCGAGGCGGCGGCCATCGACTTTGCCGTGTTGGACACCGCCTTGATCCCCAGGTAGGCCGTGGTCATGCTGCTCACGGCGGTGAAGGCGGCGGAGAGCACGCCGATGATCACCGACGTGTCGCCGCTCAGCCGCCAGACTCCGAAGACCGCGACCAGGGCGATCGCGAGGTTGCTGATGACGACGGCGAGCAGGCCGTATCTCGCGCGGACCTTCTCCAGCTGTATGTCCTGGTCCCGGCTCATCTTCCCCACCCTGATGACGTGTCGACCCGCCAGAACCTAGCGCCGAGCGGTCCCGCCGCCAAGGAGATCAGGTCACCCCGTCGGGAAGACGTCGTAATCGCCCAGTAGGTCGGCATGGACGTCCACCGGGCCGGTGCCGGCGGTGTGGCATGAAAACAGCCCCTCCGGAATCCCGGAGGGGCTGTGTGTTGTGGCTGGGGCCGGGGTCGAACCGGCGACCTATCGCTTTTCAGGCGATCGCTCGTACCAACTGAGCTACCCAGCCACGAGGTTTCACGTGAAACCCCAGCGGTCCTGACGGGATTTGAACCCGCGGCCTCCACCTTGACAGGGTGGCGAGCACTCCAAACTGCTCCACAGGACCAAGCTTTGCGTGCAACAGTGTCGCACACGATCTTGCGTGCCCCCAACGGGATTCGAACCCGTGCTACCGCCTTGAAAGGGCGGCGTCCTAGGCCGCTAGACGATGAGGGCTATCGGCCCGCCTGGGCGCTTCTCAGCGCGTCGGGGACGTGAGAAGCATATGGGATGGCGGGGAGTATCGCCAAAACGGTTTACGACCCCGAGGGTGACGGTGTTCCCGGCGTGCCTCCTGGGGGTGACGGGCTCTCCGAGGGGGAGCTCTCCGAGGGGGAGGGGGTGGCTCCCGGCTGGTTGTCTTCCGGGAGGTGGCGGCTGACCTCGGCCGTCGTCTCGCCCAGACCGCCCAGTCTGATCTCGTCCCAGGCCTGGAGCCGGCGGGTGCCGCGGTCGAAGTAGAGGACCGAGGCCTCGATGGGGTCGGGGTACTTGCCCTCGACCGCGCGCAGACCGCTGCCGCCGGTCGAGCCCTCCACCCGAAGGCGGGTGCCGTGCGGCAGGATCTCGGTCTGTTCGTGATGGAGATGGCCCGCCAGGACCAGGGGCACCTCGCCGTCCGTCATCCGGGCGGCCATCGGTTCATGGACGATGGCCACATCCGCCGGGGTGTCGGCCGCCCGCTGCTCCCGCAGGGCCGTGGCCAGACGGTCCCCGGCCTGTTCCTCGGCCGCGTCCCCGCCCGGCACGGCCGAGCGGTCGGGCGTGAACTGGGGATCGCCGATCCCGGCGAAGCGCAGCCCGGCGATCGTCTCGACGCGGCCGTCGTCCAGGACGTGCACGTTCTTCATCCGGGACAGATAGCGCTGGGTGATGCCCGAGTCGTGGTTGCCCCGGACCCAGACGTACGGCACGCCCAGATCGGCGATCGGGTCCAGGAAGCCGTTCTCGGCCGCTGAGCCGTGGTCCATGGTGTCGCCGGAGTCGACGATCACGTTCACCTTGTACTGCTCCACCAGCGAGGCGATGATCTTCCAGCTCGCCGGGTTGAGATGGATGTCGGAGACGTGCAGGACACGCAGGGTGGTCGGGTCCGGCGCGTAGGCGGGGAGCGTGGAGGTGGCGTCGTACAGCTTCGTCACATTCGTCACCAGGCGCGCCAACTCCTTCTGGTAGACGTCGAATTCGGTGACGATGCTGCGCGCGTTGCCGACCAGGGCGGGGGCGGAGGAGAGCAGGCCGGAGAACCTCGGTTCCAGGACCGACTTGGGGTTCCAGGTGGCGTACGCGGTCACGCCGGAGGTGGCCAGCAGGGCGAGGGCGAGGCCGCCGGCGGTCAGGGCGCGGCGCGGGCGGCGGTAGACGGCGAGGCCGAGGGCGGTGGCGCCGCAGACGACGGCCGCGC
The DNA here is from genome assembly GCF_040651615.1 of Streptomyces sp. NPDC048417. Classification (NCBI taxonomy): domain Bacteria; kingdom Bacillati; phylum Actinomycetota; class Actinomycetes; order Kitasatosporales; family Streptomycetaceae; genus Streptomyces; species Streptomyces sp. NPDC048417. The sequence continues at coordinate 537,278 of NZ_JBEZKI010000001.1, forward strand.
AGGAGCGTACGGCAAGGTCGAGAGTGCCGTGCGCGACGTCCTGGGCGACCTCGGCCTGGAGGCCGGAGAGGCGCTCGGGGTGGTCGACCAGAGCCTGGGAGCGGACCGGGTCGAGTTGGTCGACGTTGACGTCCAGGCGGACGGGTGCGCTGTGGGTGTCCAGGTAGAGGGCGCCCAGCGGGGAGACGTTGATCTTCGTGCCGCCCTGGAGGGACGGACGCAGGGTCATCGTCGTGTCCATCGGGCCGACCTGGGCCCGGACGTTCCCGACGACCAGCAGGCCGAGCCAGGCGCCGACGAGTACGACGGTGATCAGGCCGAGGACGCGGATCCAGACGGCCGGTGCGTGTGCGTCGGGGGCGAGTTCCAGGTCGGGCAGGCGGGCATGGGCTCGGGCTCGGACCATTGGTGCCGTATGCCCAGGATTGCGGGCGCGTATGCGACGGTGTGCCGCCCGTATGTCGGGGCCCGCGACTCTCGCACGGGCGTTCCGTACCGGACAATGGGTCTGTGCTGGAGATGACGCGCGAGGAGTTCGAGGAACTGGTCGCCGAGGCGCTCGACCGGATCCCGCCGGAGCTGACCCGGCTGATGGACAACGTGGCGGTGTTCGTCGAGGACGAGCCCGACGATCCGTCCGACACCGAGCTGCTCGGGCTGTACGAGGGGACTCCGCTGACCGACCGCGGGGAGTGGTACGCGGGCGTGCTGCCGGACCGGATCACCATCTACCGCGGGCCGACGCTGCGGATGTGCACGTCGCGCGAGGAGGTCGTCGCGGAGACCGAGGTGACCGTGGTGCACGAGATCGCCCATCACTTCGGCATCGACGACGCGCGGCTGCATGCGCTGGGGTACGGGTGACGGGGGCGGCGGGTCCGGCGTGTGCCCTCGGGTGCGGGTGATGTCCCCGGTGCGGGTGACGCCTCGGTTGCGTGTCCTCTTGTGGGCGGCGGGAGTTGGGGAGGTTGACTCCTTTCTTCGCCCCCGGAGGTGGCCGCCGTGCGCCCCTTGTACGTACCCGTCCGTCTGGCCGTCACCGTGATGGCCGTCGCGGCCGCCGCCGGCTGTGTGAACGTCGGGGACGACGCGGGGAAGGCCAAGCCGTCGCACTCCGCCGGGCACCGGGACGGTGACGGGGTCGACGGAGGTTCCGGGGTGGCCGGTGAGGGCGGCGCGGGGTACGGCGGTGCGGTGGGCGACGGGAAGCGGGGGCATGGGGGGAAGCCGAAGCCGGGGGAGTCCGGGTCGGCGTCCGCCAAGCCGACGAAGGACGCGAGTGCGGGGCCGACGGTGCCGGTGAAGCCGGGGAAGAGTGTGGCGCCGGGGGTGCCGGCCGGGCCGACGGGGGCGCCGGCCTCGCCCACGCCGCCGGCGGCCTCCCCCACGCCACCGCCGGATTCGCCGACACCGCCGCCGGTCACGGACCCGCCGTCCGCCGAGCCGTCCTCGTCGGCGCACGAGGACACGGGGCCGCAGCTGGTGCAACGGGAGCCGGCGCCGCAGGCGGGGACGCCGGCGTAGGTAGCCGTCGGCCTTCAGCGCAACGGTGGCTTCGCCACGACGACCGACGGTTTGGCCGTCGCCATGAAGAGCACCGGTGGATTCGCCGCGACGAGCGACGGTGGGTCCGGCACCGCCGGAGAGCGCCGTGGGGGCCGAGCGCCGTCGCGGCGGACGAAGAATTGAGCGGCGGAGGAAGAGCTGGGGAGAAGCGGCTGGGGGGAGTGGCCGCGGGAGGCGGGCGGAGGAAGCGGCTGGGGGCTGGGGGAAGTAGCCAGGGGAGGCGGCTGGGGAAGTGGCCGGGGGCGCGCCGGAGGAAGGGTCAGGGGAAGGGGCCGGAGGAGGTGGCCTCGGAGGAAGGGTCGGGGGAAGGGGCCGGAGGAGGTGGCCTCGGAGGAAGGGTCGGGGGAAGGGGCCGGAGGAGGTGACCTCGGGTGGGGTGGGGTGGGGTCGGGGGATGGGGGCTGGGGGGTGTGAGCTGCGGGTTTGGGGGGCGGTTTGCCTTGAGGGGTGTTGGGTGCGTATGGTGGTAGATCGTTTGATCCCATTTGCCCGGCGCCACCGCAGAGCGCGCCGTGTGGCGCGTACTCTCCCTTGCCGTGGCGGACCGCATTGAGGCGGTCGTGAGCGAATCACGGAGTTGACGGGCGCGTGCCGAAGAGACTCCGGAAGGTTTCGCATTCGCATGTCCGTGTCCAGTACTGATCAGTTCGTCGTGTCCGAGAACAACGAGGACAACGAGCTGGTGACCCAGGTCTCCGAGGAGACCGCTGACACCACCGACACCACCACTGACACCACCACCGACACCCCCCAGGTCACCTTCGCCGACCTCGGTCTCCCCGAGGGCGTCGTGCGCAAGCTCGCGCAGAACGGTGTGACCACCCCCTTCCCGATCCAGGCCGCGACCATCCCGGACGCCCTGCTCGGCAAGGACATCCTCGGCCGTGGCCGTACCGGCTCCGGCAAGACCCTCTCCTTCGGTCTGCCGCTGCTGGCGACGCTGTCCGGCGGCCGCACCGAGAAGAAGAAGCCCCGGGGCATCATCCTGACCCCGACCCGCGAGCTGGCCATGCAGGTCGCGGACGCCCTCCAGCCGTACGGCGACGTCCTCGGCCTGAAGATGAAGGTCGTCTGCGGCGGTACGTCGATGGGCAACCAGATCTACGCCCTGGAGCGCGGCGTCGACGTCCTCGTCGCCACCCCCGGCCGGCTCCGCGACATCATCAACCGCGGCGCGTGCTCCCTGGAGGACGTGCAGATCGCCGTCCTCGACGAGGCCGACCAGATGTCCGACCTGGGCTTCCTGCCCGAGGTCACCGAGCTGCTCGACCAGGTCCCGGCCGGCGGCCAGCGCATGCTGTTCTCGGCCACGATGGAGAACGAGATCTCCACCCTGGTCAAGCGCTACCTGACCGACCCGGTCACCCACGAGGTCGACAGCGCCCAGGGCAACGTCACGACGATGTCCCACCACATCCTCATCGTGAAGCCCAAGGACAAGGCGCCGGTCACCGCCGCGATCGCCTCCCGCAAGGGCCGCACGATCATCTTCGTCCGCACCCAGCTGGGCGCCGACCGCATCGCCGAGCAGCTGCGTGACGCCGGTGTGAAGGCCGACGCGCTGCACGGCGGCATGACCCAGGGCGCCCGCACCCGGACGCTGGCCGACTTCAAGGACGGTTACGTCAACGCGCTCGTCGCCACCGACGTCGCCGCCCGCGGCATCCACGTCGACGGCATCGACCTGGTCCTGAACGTGGACCCGGCCGGCGACCACAAGGACTACCTGCACCGCGCGGGCCGCACGGCGCGTGCCGGTCGTACGGGAACCGTCGTCTCCCTCTCTCTCCCGCACCAGCGCCGCCAGATCTTCCGGCTGATGGAGGACGCGGGCGTCGACGCCGGCCGTCACATCATCAACTCCGGTACGGCCTTCGAGCCCGAGGTCGCCGAGATCACCGGCGCCCGTTCGATGACCGAGGTCCAGGCCGAGTCCGCGGGCAACGCGGCGCAGCAGGCCGAGCGCGAGGTCACCCAGCTCACCAAGGAGCTGGAGCGGGCCACCCGCCGTGCGGCCGAGCTACGCGAGGAGGCCGACCGTCTGGTCGCCCGTGCCGCCCGCGAGCGCGGCGAGGACCCGGAGACGGCGGTGGCCGAGGCCGCTGCCGTGGCCGAGGCCGAGGCAGAGGTGGCGGAGCAGCCGGCCGTCGAGGCGCCTGCCCGTCAGGAGTCGTCCTCGTACGAGCGTCCGCGTCAGCAGCGCGACGAGCGGGGCAACTACGAGCGCCGTGACCGTCGTGACGAGCGTCCGTCGGGTGGCTTCCGCCGGGACGACCGCCGTGACGACCGCCGTGACGGTGACCGTGGTGGCCGTTCCTTCGAGCGTCGTGACGACCGTCCGTCGGGTGGTTTCCGCCGGGACGACCGTCGTGACGGCGGTGACCGTGGCGGCTTCCGCCGCGACGACCGCCGTGACGACCGCGGTGCCCGTTCCTTCGACCGTCGTGACGAGCGTCCCTCCGGTGGTTTCCGCCGTGACGACCGCCGTGACGACCGCCGTGACGACCGTCGTGACGGTGACCGTGGTGGCCGTTCCTTCGAGCGTCGTGACGAGCGTCCGTCGGGTGGTTTCCGTCGGGACGACCGTCGTGACGGCGGTGACCGTGGTGGCTTCCGCCGCGACGACCGTCCGTCCGGCCACCGGGGCAGCGACCGCCCCTTCAACCGCGACCACCGCGACGACCGTCCGTCTGGCCACCGGGGCAGCGACCGTCCCTTCAACCGCGACCACCGCGGTACCGGCACCGGTACCGGCACCGGTTCCTTCGGCCGCCGTGACGACAAGCCGCGCTGGAAGCGCAACGGCTGACACCGAGTGAGCTGAGGAAGGGCCCGTACGACGACCTGTCGTACGGGCCCTTCCGTGTTCCCGTCCACGGAACCCCCGCCAACCGCCCTCTGTTCACGGTCAATTCACTATTGACGTCTGTGTGCCGGTTGTTAACATCCTTTGACTTTTTTGACTTCCTGGGGGGTTCCTTGAGCCGGCACGCCCGGATCGCACTCACACTTGTCAGCCTGGCCGCCCTCGGCGCCGGTTCGCTGACCACCGCGGGCACGGCCGCCGCGGACACCACCCCGACGCCGATCACGACGAGCGGCGTCTGGGGCCTCGATTACGCGGGCGGTTTTCTGACCACCGTGGAGAACGCGCCGAACGGCGACCAGTACGTGATCGGCCGGCAGATCTCGGCCGACGGCTCCACGGTGCTGGAGGAGACGGACCGGGGATTCGCCGGCACGTTCGCGGTCGGCAGCCATGTCCAGCGGGTGCCCTGCGACGAGGGTGCGCTGGGCTGTGTGCCGATGCGTACCTTCGGCAACACCTACGTCGGCGACTTCATGGACGACGGCACCGGCAAGCAGAGGGCCCAGATCTACCTGACCGACGACGTGATGGACGGCGGACCCGAGCCGACCGTCACCGGCGGCCGTTTCGTCGACGCCACCGGCCGCTACTACGTCTACCAGGCGTCCTCCACCGGCAAGCAGTACGTCGACGCGGTGAACCCGTACCGCTACGAGGACGTCCGGCTGACCAGGTCCATCACCGCCGCCTCCGTGTGGGGTTCGACGCTGTGGACGCCGGGCACCGGCAACGGCGTCGTCACCGGATACGGCCTGGAGGCGAAGAAGACGGTCGCGACCGTCTCCACCGGCGCTCCCTGCACGGTCAAGGAGCTCGAGGTCGTCGGCCGCTGGATCTACTGGAACTGCGGCCCGACGGGCGCCGCGGGCGTGTACGACCGTACGGCGAAGAAGAACATCAAGGTGCCCTCCGGCCCGGCGCTCGTCGGCGACGGCTACCTCGTCCGGCACGACCGGACCGCAGGCAGGCTCATGCTGACGGACTTCCACACCGGGACGGCGGCCGCGGCGCGCGCGATCGCCGACCTGCCCGCCGGAAACACCGCCGACCAGCGTCGGCTGACCTGGTCCGTGGACAAGTTCGGCGGCGACATCGCGTACGTCGGCCCGGACGACGTGATCCGGATCGTGCCGAGCGGGGTGCCGACGCAGTCCCTGACGGGGATCGAGTCGGACGTGGACGACTCGGACGAGGACGCCCGGGGCGCCACGGGCAATACCACCTGGAGCAGTCTCTGGCAGCTCAGCAAGCCCGCGAACTGGACCTTCACCGTGAAGGACACCCACGGGCACGCCGACCGCACCATCAAGGGCAGCGGTACGGCGATCGACGTCGACTGGGACGGGACGAACGACACGGGCGGCTATCCGCTCAACGGTCCGAAGACCTGGACGCTGACCGCCACCGCCGTCGAGGGCCAGGGCACCTACACGACCAGCGGGAAGTTCGGCTACACCGGCGGCACACAGGGCTTCCACGACCAGAGCGGGTACAGCTACGGCGACCTGGCCACCCTCAGCTCCTCCGGCGGTCTGACGCTGCACTCCACCACGGGCAACGGCAAGTTCAGCGGCAAGTGGGCGGCCTTCGGCTGGCCGGCCGGCACGGTCGCCGTGCCCTTCGGGGACATGAACGGCGACCGGTGCGCGGAGATGCTGACGCGGATGCCGAACGGGGAGCTGCGCCGGTACACCGGCAAGTGCGGCGGCTCGTACCAGCCGTCCGACAAGCACACCTCCCTCGGCACCGGCTGGAACGCCTACAACGTCCTCACCGCTCCCGGCGACCTCACCGGCGACGGCCGTACCGACCTGCTGGCCCGCAAGGCCGCCACCGGGGACGTCTACCTGTTCGCGAACGCCGGCGCCGGCAAGCTGAAGGCCGGGGTCAAGATCCGTACCTGGTCGACGTACACGAAGATCGTCGGCGCCGGTGATCTGAACGGCGACGGCTTCGGGGACGTGCTGGCGCTGGACAAGGCGGGGACGCTCTGGCGCTACGACGGCACCGGGGCGGGCCAGGTGAAGGAGCGGGTGAAGGTCGCCGCGCACTGGAACGCCTCGTACAACGCGGTCGTGGGCGTCGGCGACATCACCGGGGACGGCAGGAACGACCTGGTCATGCGGGACACCGCGGGCAATCTGTACCGGCAGACCGGTACCGGCAAGGGGTCGTTCGCGGCCCGGGTGAAGATCGGGACGGGCTGGCAGGGATACAAGGGCCTCTTCTAGGCCTGTTTCCGGGGGGTTCCGGAGTGTTTTCAGCCACGCTGTGACGCATGTCACGCCCCCAGCGGGGGAATCGCTGGGGGCATGACAGATGACGCGATAGGCAAAGCGACCTCCGACGAGGAGCGGCTGGCCCAGCTCGGCTACACCCAGGTCCTGGCCCGCCGTATGTCGGCCTTCTCGAACTACGCGGTCTCCTTCACGATCATCTCGGTCCTCTCCGGCTGCCTCACCCTCTACCTCTTCGGCATGATCACCGGCGGCCCCGCGGTGATCACCTGGGGCTGGGTGGCCGTGGGCCTGATGACCCTCTTCGTAGGCCTCTCCATGGCCGAGATCTGCTCCGCCTATCCCACCTCGGCGGGCCTCTACTTCTGGGCCCACCGCCTGGCCCCGCCCCGCAGCGCGGCCGCCTGGGCGTGGTTCACGGGCTGGTTCAACGTGCTCGGCCAGGTGGCGGTGACCGCGGGCATCGACTTCGGCGCCGCGTCCTTCCTGGGCGCCTACCTGAACCTGCAGTTCGACTTCAAGGTGACGCCGGGCCGCACGATCCTCCTCTTCGCCGCGATCCTGCTCCTGCACGGCCTGCTGAACACCTTCGGCGTCCGCATCGTCGCGCTGCTCAACAGCGTGAGCGTGTGGTGGCACGTCGTCGGTGTCGCGGTCATCGTCGGCGCGCTGACCTTCGTACCCGACCACCACCAGTCGGCGTCCTTCGTCTTCACGAAGTTCGTCAACGAGACGGGCTGGAGCAGCGGCCCGTATGTCGTCCTGCTCGGCCTTCTGATGGCCCAGTACACCTTCACCGGGTACGACGCCTCGGCGCACATGACGGAGGAGACCCACGACGCGGCGACAGCGGGCCCGAAGGGCATCGTCCGCTCGATCTGGACCTCCTGGATAGCCGGCTTCGTCCTCCTCCTCGGCTTCACCTTCGCCATCCAGTCGTACGACAAGGAACTGGGGTCCCCGACCGGCGCGCCCCCGGCGCAGATCCTGCTGGACGCGCTCGGCGCGACCACGGGCAAGCTGCTGCTCCTCGTCGTGATCGGCGCCCAGCTCTTCTGCGGAATGGCGTCGGTCACGGCCAACAGCCGCATGATCTACGCGTTCTCGCGCGACGGCGCGCTCCCCTTCTCCCGCATCTGGCACACGGTCAGCCCGCGCACCCGCACCCCCGTCGCGGCGGTCTGGCTCGCGGCCCTCTCCGCACTCGCCCTGGGCCTGCCGTACCTGATCAACTACACGGCCTATGCCGCCGTGACGTCGATCGCGGTGATCGGGCTGTACGTGGCGTACGTGATCCCGACCCTGCTGCGGGTCAGGAAGGGCGCCGCGTTCGAACGCGGGCCGTGGCATCTGGGCCGCTGGTCGGGGGTGATCGGCGTGATCTCGGTGGCCTGGGTCGGTGTCATCACCGTCCTCTTCATGCTCCCGCAGGTCTCCCCGGTCACCTGGAAGTCCTTCAACTACGCCCCGGTGGCCGTCCTTGCGGTCCTCGGCTTCGCCGCGATCTGGTGGCAGGTCTCGGCCCGGCACTGGTTCCTCCACCCGGACAGAGCACGCCACGAGGACACCGCCAAACTGGTCGATCTCTGACGCTCCGGGCCACTTCTGCCGCATGACGCGGCCGCGACCCCGATACCCGATCGGCGACACGGCTCCGTCCGGCTATGCTCGGGGAGGCAACATCGCCTGGGCCGTTAGCTCAATTGGCAGAGCAGTGGACTTTTAATCCATTGGTTGTGGGTTCGAGTCCCACACGGCCTACGGAAGAGGCCCCAGCTCGGAGGGATTTCGAGCTGGGGCCTCAGCCGTTTTCCAGGGCCTGAAGATCGTTAGCTCAGCCGAAGCTCAACCGAAGTGCAGGCGGTCAAGACACAGAGAGGCCCCGGCCGGACATGCTCGGCCGGGGCTGTGACGCGACCGTCAGGCGCGGGCTCGGACGATGAGTGTGCCGATGTGCCCGGCCTTCGGGGCGTCCACCACCATCGCCTCAGCGGACGTGAAGCCGGCCCTGAGCAGGTGCCGCTCCCACACTGCGGGCTTGTAGCTGTACCGATAGGTAAACATCGCCTTCCCCGCGAACCCGCCCTTGTACATGCCCTGTGGCCCGTAGGCGCCGGGGATCGCCGGCGGCTGGGAAAACACGAACACGCCCCCCGGGACCAGGTGCTCGCGCACTAGCGGGAACAGCCGGGACGGGTCGGTGAACCATGCCGCGCCGAAGATGGAATACACGGCGTCGTACCGACCCTGGTCTGTGGCGAGCCAGTCGAGGATTTCGCCCTGCTCGATCCGTGCCCCGAGCAGTCCCCACTTCTCGCTCGCGCGTTGCACCATCTTCGGCGAGAGGTCGACTCCGGTCGCTTTCACTCCCTGCTGCGCCAAGTGGGCGAGTGCCCGGCCGGTGCCGCATCCGACTTCCAGGACCATCCCGGGAGCGCCGAGGAGCTCAGGGCCGGGACCGTGGCCGGCGTACTGGGTCCAGCAGAATGACGGCTCGGCGTCGTCCTTGAACGCCGACTCGGCGAAGGCGTCCCACAGTTCGGTCTCGGCGGCGATGTCGTGCGGTACGGGCACAGCTGTTCCTCTGGTCGTCGGGATGCGGGAGCCCCCGCCCTCGGGGAGCCGTGAGGACGGGGGTGACTGTAGCCGGGGTCAGTGACTGTCGGGGACCTTGTCGTCGCACGGGGAGCAGTCCGTGCCGTCGATGGCCCACAGCTCCTCGTCGATCGCCCAGCCCTGGGAGCGGAGGAAGTCGCCGGTGCGCAGGCACAGGCCGTCGCGGCGGCGCTCGATGAACGGGGCGTGGTGCTTGAACCGGCCGCCGTTGTACAGGCGGCAGATGCCCCACCAGACGGGTGTGTCGAGGATGAGCTGGTGGACGCCGACGTCGACGAGCTTGCCGACGCCCAGGTGGACGTCGGGGTTCTCGATGGAGCCCACGACGTACATGACGGCGTTGCCGAGGATCCGTTCGGCCATGTCGCGGACCATGGTGTGGTCGCGCAGACGCAGAGCCACCTCACGGTCCCACAGGCTCATGCCGGAGTCGAAGATGTTCACGGTCGGTTCGGTGATGTGCCGGGCGCGATGGCCAGATCCACGGCGCGCACGAACTCCGTCTGCACGCCGAGTTCGGACAGGCGGGCAGCGACCTGTGAGGCCAGTTCTTCTGTGTTGGAGGGCTCGGGGGATTTTTTGAGCGTGCAGTTGATGACGAGGGCTTTCACGGGTCTGCTCCACAGGGTGGGGGATGCGGGAGTGCCGGACGGGGCCGGTGATGTCCCACGGGTACCCCTGGACAGCTGCCGTAACGAGGGAGCCCCCCGGTTCAGGGCGACTGGACCTCGCGCTTCTCCAGTGGCCGCACGGCCGGGCCCTGGAGGATGCTGCCGTCCGGGGCGAAGCGGGAGCCGTGGCAGGGGCATTCCCATGCCTGTTCCGCACGGTTGAAGGCGACGAGGCAGCCGAGGTGGGTGCAGCGGGCCGAGACGGCGTGGAGCTGGCCGCTGTCGTCCCGGTGGACGGCGCACTGGTGTCCGCCGACCCGGATGACGGCTCCGTCTCCGGGGGTGAGGTCCTCGGGTGCGGGGGCTGTCACGGGTGGGAGCCGGTCGCCGACGAAGTGCCTGGCCACGTGGGCCTGGTGCTTGAGGAACGATCCGCCTTCGCGGACCACGGAGCCCAGTCGGCGGGGGTCGTACAGGCCCGCCCATGCGACTTTCCGGCCCTCGATGAGGTCGCTGATCAGCAGGCCGGCCATGATGCCGCCGCTCAGGCCCCAGCCGCCGAAGCCGGTGGCCACGTAGGTGTGCCG